>NZ_CP124592.1:0-12147 GCF_038095555.1 Macrococcus psychrotolerans
AACGGTATGAATCTTCGTGATATAACCTTCTGCATCAAGTTTTTTTAAAACACGGTAGACGGTTTTCTTACTGATTTCGAGATGATCTGCGATAGTCTGAAGTTTTAGATGAGCATAACCGATCACCTTTAAGCTATGTTGTTTTAAAACGTTTAAAATACGGTATTCAGTCTTTTTAAGATGACGATTGTATCGCTCAACCGTGCGATCCATTGCGATGATTGTTTCAAAGTTATTTTCAAAGTCGTTCATGATGTAAGTCATTTCTATCATTCCTTTTTTAGTATTTAGGAACGAAAAAAGAGTACACGCCGGTCTTTTCCATGGCATGCACTCTATGACTTTTATCATATATGATGTTTCCTTAAATCATTCTTTCGATTTGTTTTATTGAAAACTGTTTAAAAATCGGGTATGATTAAAACATAATCTTATAAGAAGAGTTTAAGGAACATTCTAAAGTGTTTGCCGATGTTAGGGATCGGTAAGCGATTAATAACTGTTGCAAGCAGTTATTAATGCTGAATGTTCTTTTTACGTTCAATTAAGTTAATTAAATTGTATAACTATTCCAAAAAAATAGCAAACTAAAATAGAAATTTTCTATTTTGGTTTGCTATTTTTTTGAGAGAAATCGAATGAATTAAAAAATAAAAAAGAGTATATTAAAATTTTGAATTTTCTATAAAATATATAATATCATTATTAGCATGAATACTCATCATTTATGTTTTTTTCGTTTGTCAAAATAAGCTAGACAATTTCTCATCTTCGATGAAACTCATAAATACTTCCAATGGTGTTTTATAGCCCAGTGATTTTCTAGGACGATGATTAATATTTTGAGCAACACTAATGATATGATCATCAGTGACTGAATTAAAGTCTAATTCTTTATCTAATCCACTGCGTCTAAGTATCCCGTTAGAATGTTCATTCAATCCACGTTGCGACGGAGTGCCGGGGTCAGCAAAGAATATTGAGATATCGTGTCGGTTACAGATTGTTTTCCAGTTGGAGAACTCCTTACCACAATCGAAAGTAATCGATTTAAATATATGTGGAGGTAAAGCTGAAAACATAGAGTGAAGAGCATCTTCAATATCATCTGTCTTGCGACCTTGAGGTCGTATAGTGATAATCATCTTAGAGATTCTTTCTACTAAGGTTATGACAGCACTCCCATGATTACGGCCAATGATAGTGTCACCTTCAAGATGACCAAATTCTTGAAAGAAGAAAGGAAACTCTTCTATTCTTTCAGAAATGTGTCTTTTGAAAGCCTGTCTACCTCTTTTTTCACAATGACCATTTGGCTTCCTTTTACCTTTCATAGGTAAAGATTGTACCGATAAGACGTTTTCCTTAAACATTCTATAAAGAGTTTTTACAGAACAATCAATCGGGTGTTCACCTCTGCCAATAATGGTGTCAGGTGTCCAGCCATCGGCTACTTTTTCTCGAATATAAGCTGACTGATTTTCTGGAAGTACTATTCTATGTCTGCCACAATTTGATTTTCTTTGCTTATACTCTTGGTAATATTCCAGTGCAGTTATACCTGTCTTAAGTGCATTTACTACGTTATAAATTGTCTGTCTTGATCGTTTCAATCTCTTTGCGATTTCTTTTACCGAAAGATTTTGATGATAATATGATTCTATGAACGTGAGTTCATCCGTGTTAAGATGTTTATAGGTCATTCTGTACTAACTCCTTATGTTTTCTTTGGTCGGAAATACATATTGAGTTTAGCACAGAAAACTTTTTTAGTTGTCTAGCTTAATTTTACAATCGACGTAGAGAAAAATTTGATGAATATAAAGAAAAGTATCCTTACCCTAATGTTGGTGACATCTTAATATCAGCATCAGGAAGTATTGGCAGAACTATCGAATATACCGGAGAAGATGCATATTATCAGGATTCAAACATTGTTTGGCTAAATCATAATGATGAAGTCATAAATAAATACCTAAAATATTTCTACAAAATTGTAAAGTGGTCAGGAATAGAAGGTACTACTATTAAAAGATTGTACAATAAAAATATTTTAAATACTAAAATTGAATTACCAACGGTAGAAGAACAATATAAATTGATATTCAAATAGAAAAAATAGAATTATTAAAACAACGTAAACAAGGCTTACTACAAAAGATGTTCATTTGATACTGATAAAGATCTATTATGTAAAGTATTAAATAGAGATAATATTATGAAAGCGAGTCCGGGATATAAAGTTTTTGAATAAATAAAAAAAGACAATTTCTATCAATTAATATAGAAATTGTCTTTTTTATAAATTTTTTGATTATTTCAGCTGGTTGAGCCACTACTTTTCTTATATTGAATGCCATTAATACAAATCCAAATTCTCTTTTAACTTTATTTATTCCTCTTACGGACATTCGAGTGAAACTCATTTTAATTTTATTAGAAGTAATTTAGGTTTGAACCCACCTAAATAAATATATGAGTTATTTTTTATGCTACAAAATATATTCAGATTTCAATAATGACATAAAATAGACATCTTTATATTTACCTTTAGTGTAGAATTGCTCTTTGAGTAATCCTTCAGTTTTAAATCCTTGTGACTCGTATATATGAATAGCTTTTTTGTTATCTGCATCAACATATAGATAGATCTTGTGCATGTTTAATATATCGAATGCATAACTTATCGCTTTTTCGAATGCGAATTTTGCATAACCTTTACCACTGAACTCAGGTTTAATAATTATTTGTATTTCACAATTACGATGGATGTAATTAATTTCTACTAATTCAACAATACCTACAACTTGATTTTCATCTTCAACAATAAAACGTCTCTCTGATTCATCTAATAAATGCTTATCAAATAAATATTGAAGTTCCGTTAAGGATTCATATGGTTCTTCAAACCAATAAGACATAATAGAATATTCATTATTTAATTCATGAACAAAAAGTAAATCACTATACTCTAATGCTCTTAGTTTCATAATTCCACTCCCCAAATTTTCATATATATTTGCATTATAAATATAAATAACGAATAAGTCATCATCACTGTGAACACTTTTTTTAACAATTCATCACATACTAATTCTCATTTTCTTGTTATTCTCGATTTATTACTCTTACTATGAAATCTATAAAATTCTCATATTTGTTTATATTAAGAATAAATACGTCAATAGTAACAATAAAAAATAAATAATAGAGCATCCCTCACCGCTAAGTGAAGGATGCTCTATTTTTATTGTAAGTAGTATGATATTCATTTTAATAGATATTGGTTAATAATTGCATGTAAATCATTGTTAAGTACCGTTGTTATAGAATCATCATTCATAAAATCATCATTGATGCTATCAAGTATTTCCTCATCTTTAATTGCTGCGAAATGATGTACTAGTCCTTTTACAATTGAAATATAATTTTGCGATGCTAAGCAATTAGCAACCGTTCGCCAGTCTGATTGCGTGGTTTCATGGTTCATAGATAATCCTCCTTTATTTCAAAGTCCATTTTTGACGTGCTTTAGGGTTAAGTGGATGCATGATTTCATTGGTGGCTGGATTAATGAGTCGTTTCACTTTCTTTGCGATTTCTTTTACCGAAAGATTTTGATGATAATATGATTCTATGAACGTGTGTTCATCCGTGTTAAGATGTTTATAGGCCATTCTGTACTAACTCCTTATGTTTTCTTTGGTCGGAAATACATATTGAGTTTAGCACAGAAGGCTTTTTTAGTTGTCTAGCTTAATTTTACAATCGACGTTTATATAATATGTTCATTTACATTCGGTGTAATTATACTTTTTGTGTGTATTTACAATTAAAAAGTATTTAAATATAATACGTAGTATATATATGTAAATACTTTTATTTATTTCTAGATTCTTTATATATTATACCTTCACCAATATATTTTATTGGAGTATTGTTTTGAATTATTACAGCAGTATTGTCTGGTAACTTTAACTGATCATTTTTCTTTGATAAAGCTATATATTCTTTATTGGCATAATAATGACAGGTAATCTCATGGTCATAGATTAAGTTCCATGTATTAATTTTTTCTTTATTTCTTTCATCTAAAATATCAGAGCCTAAAATTATTGCCCCAGCACTATGTCCATATATACATTTAAAAGAATTTTTTTTAATAAAATGTTCTATTGAATTTTTATCTATTGCTTTTGATAACTTTTTTAAGTCACCTCCAGCAATATATAGGGCATCGTAATTATTATGTTTTGTGTTTCCTATGTCATAACAAATATCAATATCAACAATATTTACAGTTCTCATCATATCTTTGAAATAGTTAAAACTATTTTCTATTGTTCTATGATTCTCGTCTATAGCATGAGGAAGGTATAATACTTTAGGATTTCTATTTAAAATACTTGCAAATTCTTTGTTTATTTCTTTTAAACCTTCAGAGCTACCACCACCACAAATAAAGAAAATCAAATGTAATCACCTCATTTATTTTATATTATACCAATAAGATATGAAGGAATGATTTAATGTTTAAGAAATTCAATAATACAATTAAAATAAGATTATTTGTTCAATTCATACAAGGTTTAATAATGAAAGCGATAATGCCTTTCATGGCTTTGTACTTTACAGATCTATACAATCCTATATACGCAGGATTTATTTTGGCTACAACAGTAATTATTAATTTTCTGATAACTTTTTATGGAGGATATATAGGTGATATCCTTTCAAGAAAAAAAATTATTATAATTACTCAGTTAGGAGTAATTATAACTTTAATTGGAATGATGGGATCCTTTTTTTTAGAACATAAATTATTACTTTTCACATTATCCTATATATCATTTAAAGCTTTTATTAATTCTGGATATTTGAATATAATCTTCGAAAATGGATTAAATAATGTAGATCTCGATAAAATAAATGAGATAATATCTCAATTTAATACAAAAAGTTTTGGCGTAATGAAAGTTTGATATTGAAAGATAAAAAAGATTAATGAAAGTATTAATCGAATATATCCCTCATTATTTCAATAATTAATTCATTTAGAATATCTTGATTAATTCCAATATATTTCAATGTAACAGACTGGGATGAATGATTAAATAAATCCATCAATAAAGCGACGTCCTTCGTTTTTTTGTAGTAATGGTAACCAAAGGTCTTACGCATAGAATGTGTGCCGATATCACTTAAATCGATTGATCTTGCTGAATGATTTAGAATTCTGTAGGCTTGCACACGGCTAATGGGTTTACTATTGCCGTCAGAATCGAGTTTATTGCTTTTAAACAGATAGTCTTCGTCTTCTAGGAACTGAATATAACGATCAATATCCTCCTTTAGATGATAAAGGGGGATCTGTTTCTGTTTACGGGTCTTCTGCTCTCTGAGCTTGATTGTATAGTCCTTAATATCCTTTTTCTTTAATCCCAACATATCGCTCACTCTTAGACCACAGTTAATCCCAAGATTAAATAGAAAGACATCGCGCTCTGATCCATAGTAAGCGAGCGCCTCTTTCATCTCCTGTATCTTTTTCACGTCCCGAATTGGTTCGACACTGTTCATCAAAACCACTCCTATATGATACGTATAATGTATATTTCAATATCATTATGATACATTATTTCAGTCATAAAAATAAACCCCTTTTGTTTCGGGGTTTATCATGTAACATAATTACCATTGTGTTACATTTTCAGACAAATAAAAAAAGCAGTCACAGAAATATGACCGCTTAATTATTACTAAAAAATAACTTAATTTCTTCATCTTTGATAAAATAATATGCCATTTTCCCTTTTTTATAAAAATCAAGAACATCATTTTTATACAATAATCTAAGATGATGAGATGTAGAAGCCACACTCATATCTAGAATGATAGCAATATCACAGACACAAAGTTCTTTTTCACTCAGTAAAGACAATACAATTTTTAATTTTTTTTCATCGCATATTTTTTGAAAAATATTAAGTAATCTTTGCGACTTCTCAATTTTTAAAAAATCTAACGCTTTGTCCACTTTATCTTCATGAACACATACTATGTCACAAGTAATAGATTTATTCATTTAATTTCAACACCCTTATCTAAAATAAAAATCCTAAAATTGTTTGAATAGTGTCATTTTCAATAATAATAAATAAACCTAAAGCTATATAAATAACAGCCATTATCCAACGACTATACTTCTCAATAGTACCACCAATTCCAGGTATATTAGCAATTTTTTGAGCTGTAAAAACTAATACAAATATCAACACTAAAAATGTAATAAGTGTAACTATTAGATTTGACATATTAAGTGAAACAAAATATGGAACAAACAATCCAATGTTATCAGCACCACAACTTGCGATAGTCACTAATGCCACAGTTCCTATTAATTTTGATAATCCTTTTTTATCCAATTCTTTTTTTGCTCTTTTTTCACCAGCACAATCGTCATATAATGCTGCTTTAACACCGAAATAAATTGGTATTATACCTAGCAATCCTAAGATCCATTTCTCTGGAACATAATTTAATACGAAAGCTAAAAATAAACTTACTAATATTAAAATAATAGAACCTAGATATTGTCCAATATAGATGTTTCTATATTCTTTCTTTGTGCTAGCTCTAGCAAAGAAAATTAATAAAATAACTAATAAGTCTACAGCAGTTGCTGTGTATAAAACAGTAGCAGTAATAATAGTTTGAAACACAAAAGCACCTCATTCAAAAATTCATTTGAATGAAGCTTAACATATCCATCAGTAACATTCAAGTATATTTTTGAATGTTATTTTAACTCAATAATTTTTTAATATCACTTAAAGAAACGTGACAACAAGCCACCTTTTTTATTTGTCGTGCTATTACTTTCTTGCTTATCTTCTCTTAAATCTTTATAAAAGCTATCAACTTTATTTGTATCAGCTTGAGAAGTATCTTCTTTAATCTCATTCAATTCTAATTCAAGAGCCTTTATCTTATCATTGGATTGTAATTGTAATGACTGTTGATTGTGTAACAACTGTTGTTGTTGCTTAAGTAATGAGGTCAAGTCTTGCTTATCATCTTGCAATGATTGTATTTGTTTGTTTTTATCATCAATCATTTGTCTAAGAAGTTCTATTTTATTGTTATTGTTTGATACATCTTGAGTATCATTGTCTTGCTTTGAGCTACTATCATTATTTATTAGTTCAGATACATCTACATTCAATGACTTAGCTTTATTATTGAGTATTCTATTTTTAATTGCTTCAACATCATCAGCACTTGAAACATACAAAGTATTGTCTTGCTTAGTCAGTTCTATTTCCAATTTTTTAGCATTATTAAACACAGTTTGTTTACTTACATTCAATTCATTAGCAAGATCAATACACGATTTCATTTTATCAATCCTTTATCAATAGTTTGTTAAACGTTTGCCTAATTATATCTAAACTTATTAATCCTTTGACAATCATTTGTTAAGTATCTCAAAGACAATTATATCAATACATCTACCTTAATCAAATACAATTATTTATTAAGTTATTCATGACGTGTTAGACAACACTTGATCAAATACTATATTATTTTATCAAGTGTTTGCCAATGATTTGTTAAAGCTTAGCACAGACAACGTACAAGCAACGATAATGTATTTGAATGGTTGTAAAGTCCTAAAGTAGTTTAAAGGCTTGTCAGAACGCTTTATTACTCTTATACGGTCCTATTTATGTGTTTATTCAGTAATATTTCTTAGTTATAATTAAAAAAATAAAAGATTGAGGTGATTATATGTCTGAGGAAAAAACAGAGGTAAAAAGAAAGTTTGGTTTTTATCATCGCAAAGGTGAAAAGATTAAAATTGTTTTTACTGACGGAAAAGCTATCACTGGAACATATTTATTTGCACCACAGTATGAGATTATTATCGAAACAGAAGATGGACGAGAAATAACGATTTTTAAACATGCTGTAAAGTATGTCTATGTCATTGATTAGTTTTACAAAGAAAACGAAATGATATATAATGATTTTAACAATAAAGATTTCCATAGAAACACCGAACCCCCTAACTGTTCGCGCAGTTAGGGGGTTTTTTAGGTGCTGGTATGCCGTCTTAATCCTTACGTTGATCTAACCAGTGAGAAAACAACGCAAGTGCTACGCCAACATACAATGGCGCAATAACGTTAACAATAAAGATTTCCATAGTGATCCACCTCCTTCCATAAGATCTCGCCTATGGAAGTAAAGACGGCGTACTCATTATACCGAATAACGATGATTTCTTCTAGGTGGCTTACCTTATCCATTTTATCTCTCAAAAACACGTGGCATAATAAGGGTAACGATAAACATCAGGAGGATATAAGATGACAAATATTGATTATGAAAAAGAACTACAAGCATTAGAAGAAAAGCGTGAAAAAGATAAGAAAGAACTTCAGACCTTAAAAGCAGTCTTCGGTAAAGACTTTCCAAGAAAAGAGAACGGTAAATTCATCTCGTTAGATGAATTCAAACAAAATTATGTGATTGGACATAAGGATCATTCAGGGATCGATCAGCATCAGTTCAGTGCTGTTCAGAATGAACTGAATCAGTTAAAAAAGAATTTAAATGCCATTGCGGATGCAATGGACGATTCAAGAGGCTACTGGCATATTAATGATTTAAAGGGGTTAACGCACTGGTTATCACAGTTTAGAACGAAGGGCTAAACTGTGATAGCCAGTCTTACAAAAGATACGAGTATACAGTATCTTTTGTATCGAATTGATTGGAATAGGATGACGAAAGTAGTCAGCATATTCCAATCAATTCGGAGAGGTTTTCTACAAAGATCCATCCAAACATCACATGATGTTTGGATGGATCTTTGTATTTTATATCATCTGTATATTTCGAAGAAATAGACGATGATATAAAACGAAAGGGTTAAGGGAAAAGCTTTTCCCTTACAAGGAGGGGAATGATACTTTGCGAAGCAAATGTATACATTCGCACTGCTTGACCAAAACATTTTTTCGTGCAATTTATGGTATAATTGAGATAAACATCGTGACAGAACAATTGGACAATAAATGTTTTGTGTTCTTGTGATGTGATGGCTGTTGTTAATCTCAAATGCGAGCGAATAGTGAGACATTTGGATTTACAACAATCGTGTGAATGTCTGCGACTGAATAGGGAGCAGTCTGAACCGATACATCACATCGCTTCGGCACGGAGTGGCGTAAAAAATGACGAATGAATATGAGCTATTTTTTACAGAATGGAGGGACGAACAAGTGAGCGAGGCAAAGAAAAAATCAAAGATTATTTCTTTCCGAGTGAACGCAGATGAATATGATGTGATCGCTGGTACAGCTTCAAGTGCCAACTTGAACATCACATCATATTTAAAGGCGCGCGCATTAGGAGGGAAGATTCATCGTCCACTGATGAAGTCAGAGGATATTCAGAGTATCTTACCACCACTTTCAAAATTATCCGGAGAGATCAGTAGAGTAGGGAACAATATGAATCAGTCGACACGTGCTTTAAAAGCTTTAGCACGTGAACCCTATGTTGGTGCTGTAGAATTGAATGCGATTAAAAAGCTGACAGAAGAATTTCAGGCATCTCAGCATGAATTTGAACGACTTCAGAATGAGGTGCATCAGATATGGCACAGACTAAAGTAGCATCCTCTAGAAGTGCCACCGCATCCATCAAATACGGGCGTGATGGTAAAGATAAGGACACACAGGAGAAGAAGTGTATCGCAATGTCTGGGATCAACTGTGATCCGAGTAACGCTGAATATGAATTTCGTGTCGTGAGGAAAGCGTTCAACAAGGCGAAGGACGAAGGCAAGGATATTCAGGCGCATATCATTGAACAGTCCTTTAAAGGACGTGACATTGATCCTTTTGAAGTCAATCAGATGGGATATGAACTGGCCGAACGGCTGAATGCAGAACTCGGAGGGGGCTTTCAGGCCGTCGTCTATACACATGGCAATACAGACAACTATCATAATCACATCGTGTTTAATGCGGTAAATTTAGAGGATGGCCACAAATATCACTGTTATCAGGAAAAGAAGATCATCGAACGCATCAATGATGCGGTTGTACAGGAACATGGTTATCCCGTCATTGAAAAGTATAAGGAACGTGGCACATCGGTCACGATTAAAGAACAGAAACTCAAGGATAAAGGCGAATATATATGGAAAGATGATCTAAGAGCACGAATCGATCAGGCATTCGAAAAAACAAAGGATAGCCTTCATTTCGATTTAGAGCGCTTTAAGGCGCATCTAACCGATCTAGGTGTCAACATAATGGAAAGATTCAATCAGAAGCAACAGATGACCCGTTTTTCATACGATTTTATCGACCGGGATGGTAAGAAACGTATCATACGTGAAAAAAATTTAGGAGTTGATTATGGTGCCGAGGGAATCCAATACGGACTGGAGCAGGAACGAGAATCTTATGAACGATTTAAACGACAATCAGGATTCACATCTCTCCCAGCAGGTCGTACAGCTAACGCTGAAGTACCAGAAAGCAGAGATCGCATTCAACAGTATGCACGACAAGTACTTGACGCTCGTATCAGAGATGCAGGAGATGAAACGCTACAACGAGACACTCAAACAGGAGATGCGCACGGTCATCAACGAAAATCGAACACTCAAGACCGAACTTCAGAAGACCATCCAACACAGCCAGGACAAGATAGACGACATGACCGTGGTGGATTTGAACGCTGAAAGTCTTAGACGGGACGTCTTAACGGATCTGAAGAGAGAGATGAAGTCTGAAATAGAGATGCATCAGACGGAGCTGAATCATAGCTACCTCAGGACAAAGCTTATCCTGAACTATATCCCCGTCATCATCAGTTTGATCTTTGTGATATTCACCATCTATTATCTTATGACAGGGATGCATTAGGATGTTCACACTCCTTTATTATGGCATCCCGATCTGTATCGTTGCTTTGTGTCTCTATTTAATATTCGTATTGATGGCAAAACTTGAAGACCATCTCGCATCGTTAAGATTCACACTGCCTTTATCTGTGATGCTCTTCGGCATAGGGTTCACGATCAGTACATGGACGCCTTTATCACCGTTGCCTTATTATCAGGCGCATCTACATGTACAGAAAGTCCAACAGCAGTCCAACATAGCTGAGACCTATCTGGAAGGCTTAGTGGATAAAGGATTACTGGATACGACCGTGAAGAAGCATGTTACACATCAACATTTTTCAGTTGCACAGAACAAAATCAGTCAGATTGATGATCCGAGGAAACGTAAGGCTCTGATGGATAAACATAGTGACTATCTATCAACGTATGAACATCAAATCGGTGATAGGCTCATCCAAAAGCTTCAACTCGAACATCTCAGTATCTCTGAATACAGTAATCTTACGGCACATGACTATGACAACGTCCGTTATCAGATTCAGCAACAGATCCAGACGCCACGAACGGAGCAGTTTTTCCTGGAACGTGTCGAGAAGCTACAGAAACGACATGATCTCGAATATCCATCTGTCACACCCTAACTAGATGACAGCGTTATAGACATAGAACTGTTGTGCAATATATTCTCGAAGAATCCCGATGTAGTACGCTCTGTCGCTCTTTATTTCAGATTTCTGTCCGTGATAGACTTTTTTCTTTGCCTTAACAAGTGATTTTATCGCATACGTCATAATCTCAGTGTGATCTTCAGTGTCATAGATATTATTACCGATGGTTTCTTTCAACATGACTTTATAAAGAGACATAATTTCTTCATCACTAAAGAAGGGCTTTGCGACGTTGTAAATTGCGTCAGGAACTTCCATAGGTTTGACACGGATATCTGAGTTTTTAATGTTGTGATATAAAACTTTAGACTGTTTTTTTACAGAACGTTTTCTGTTACTTAAAAAGATATTTAATAGATTTAAAAAGAATATAGTTTCCTTTTTTGCATGAACATGTTGTAACGCCTGTTGTGACAGCTCTTTCCCGGTCTTAATCACTTGATTAAGCGTGGACATTTTAGCGTGGACATTTTTTTCTCGGATGATTTCATACTGTGTATAGGTATTGATTCTAAAGACCATTGCACCGTTATTCTTACGTTTACCACT
>NZ_CP124593.1:0-10375 GCF_038095555.1 Macrococcus psychrotolerans
TCGTTGCCTGCTTCATCACTCGTTATAACAGTCACATTATAGTTTCCAGCTTTTGTTGGTGTACCTGAAATTGTATTTGTTTCTTCATTATAAGTCACACCGTCTGGTAAACCAGTTACATTATGAGTCACTGGATCTCCACTGTTGTCTTTGCCATTTAAAGTAACATCAATAATTGGTGTGTTCACTTCAGTTGTTTGATTTTCAATTGGGTCCACAGTTGGTGCTGTTGTATCTTCTACTGTAATTGTAAATGTCGTTTCTGTTTCGTTATATACTTTATCTGACGAAATAACAGTTACTTCATATGTTCCTGCTTTTGTAGGTGTACCTGAGATTGTATTCGTTTCTGAATTATATGTAACACCATCTGGTAAACCGAATACGTCATTTCGAACTGTTTCACCACTATTATCATTCGCATTGATAACAATCGGATCTATTGCCGAATTTACTTCTGTTGTTTGATTATCAACTTTATCAACAACGGGTGGTGTCGTATCATCAACATTTACACCTGATGAGTTATTACTTGATGGTTTACTTTTTCCTATTTTAGATTGGCTACTTACAGAAGCAATATTGCTTGCACTTAATTGTATTGTACCCTCTATAAAAGTTTCAGGAACAAATGGTTTACTTGTTTCTGAATTCACAACGATTAAATATGTACTATTAGTATTTCCTAAATCTATACTTATAGAACCGTCACTATTAAAGATTATATTATGTGATGATGATACATCTACATAAGCGACATTTTTATCACTTCCACTTTGATTCAATGTATTCCTATCAGTAACTTTCAAAATTTGAACTTTAGTAATATCTTTATTAAATTGGCTAATTACATCAGGATTTTTTTTAGTACCATTATATGGAGTTATTTTAACCTTGGCATTATTTAAAGTCCTAGCTTTACCGTTTACTGTATATGTTGTGTTATATGGATTATGATCATCTACTTTTTCTTGAACACTAGAATCTTGATATAAATCTAAATTTCGTGCATCAGTTGAATATTCTATTTTTCTTGTAGCATTATATTCTGAATCACCAATTTTTAAATTCAAGTTATAGTTATCTGTTTTGGTTGCTTCTTTAAAATTGATTAACCCTAACAAATCAACGTGTGCACTAGTGTTTTTATATTTTTCTATATTATCAGTAAACTTGAATGTAAATGAATTATCGGCACGATTATAAGTACCTTTTGCATAAATACTATTTGCATCATTTCCTAATAGTATGCCATTATCTCTATCTGCAGATGTAGGATTTATTTCTTTAGGTATATGTACAGTAAAATAATCATTTCTTTTTACGTCATTCGGAATAGATATATCGAAACCTATTTTAAAAGCAGCACCTTTATTCCATGTACCCTCTTGAAACTTAACATTACTAGATTTAATCTTGCTATTTACATCATCTCCACCCAATGGACTACCATCGGCTTTTGTTGCTTCTTTTTCCACTTTTGATGAAGATGCACTTAAAGCTTTTAAATTTTTATCAGTCTTACTTTTATTTTTTGATTTTTGGTCTATATCTTCTTTTTCTTTATCTGTTAATGGCTTAGTTGTTTTTAAGTCTGTAGCATCAACATTTGGGTCTATTTTGTTATCATTTTCAGAGTCACCTGTAGACAAACCATTGCCAACATTATCAGATTGATTATTATTATTTAATGGTTCCTCTGTTGATGGTTCTTCTATTGTGTCTTCTTCAGTTGATTTCGGTTTTTCTGTTGTGTCTTTTTTATTTTCATTAGAATCTTCATTCGTTGAATTTTCATCAGTTTTTGCATCTTCTTTTGATGAGTTCTTGTCGTCAGCTTTTGGTTGTTCTTTTATTGAGTCTTTATCACTTTTTTGTTCTTCAGAAGGATTCTTCAATTGATCTGCGTCAGCTTCTTTTGAGTCTTCTGAAGATTTTTTGTCATCTGTTTTTGGTTCTTCTGTTGTATCTTCTTCAGTTGATTTTGGTTCCTCTGTTGTATCACTTTTATCTTCTTTAGGATCTTCACTTTTTGAATTTCCATCTGATTTTTGTTCATCTGATGTTGGCACTTCAGTCGTATCTTCTTCAGTTGATTTCGAGTCATCGTTTGTTTGTGGTTCCTCTGTTGATGGTTTTTCAGCTTCTTCTACATTAATGGTAAAAGTAGACTCTTTTTGAACGCCTGAATCATTTTTAGAAGTAACTGTGATCATATAGTTACCAGGAGTATTAGGGGTGCCTGAAATTGTATCAGTATTTGAATCATATGTAAGGCCATCTGGTAATCCTCGGACTTCATTTGTATTATTCTCAGAACCTTCCACATTAATCCTTATTGGATTAATTGCGTCTTCTGAATTCACAGTTTGATTATCAATTTGTTCAATAGTAAAATCACTTTGTTCTTTTGGTTCTGCTGTCGTATTATCTCCTGAAGCATTTGAATCTGATGTATTTTCTTCTGTTGTTGAATCTTCTGCTGTTTCTGTAGAATCATTTGTTTTCTCTTCAGTTGGCAAATTCTCAGTCGATTCTTCAGTTGGTATTTCAACTGAATTTGGTACTTCAGTTTCATTTGATGTTTCTATATTCTTATTTGAATCTGTATTTGTAGTCGTTTCTGTACTCTGACTTTCTTCTTTTAATGCATTTGATTCTTCTGCATTTACGATATTAGGTGTACTCAAATAAAGCATTGCACCAATGATTACTGACCCAGTTCCAACAGAAAATTTGCGAATAGAATATCTGTTATTTTTAAACATTAAATACTTCCTCTCATATTTTGGATATAATAATAATTATCATAATAGTAACAAAAAAGATAAGATGTGAATATACTTTTTTGTAAATTCGAAATTATTACATAGATAACATTTAAATATTAGCAATTTTAAAAACAAAAAAATTTTATTTATTAAACTTTTCATTAATCAAAATTTTATTCTTAAAATCAAAAAGCCAACGAACCCCTTTTGCGCTAACCCCATGATATGGGAGTAAAATAAAAACACTTTCGTTGAATTCATATTAAAATGAATTGCGCTAACCCCATGATATGGGAGTAAAATAAAAACACTTTCGTTGAATTCATATTAAAATGAATTTATACGGAGGTGTTTTTTCTATGAAAAGAGTGGCATATTCAGTTGAAATAAAATATAAAGTAGTAGAAATGAAACTTAAAGGATATAGTACAAGAGAAATAATGGATGCTTTAAATATTAAAAATGAATCTCAAGTTAAAGTGTGGTGGAAATGGTATAGAAATGGGGAAACACATAGATTCAATCAACAAGTAGGTAAACAATATTCCTACGGAAAAGGAAATGAAGAATTGAGTACTGTTGAGACGCTAAAAATTGAATTAAAGCGCAAAGAAGTAGAAAATGAAATTTTAAAAAAGTACAAGGAATTGGAAAGGAAGTGGTCCCAGAGGTAGTTGTTGAATTAGTAAATGAATTGAAATCTAAATATACAGTGAAAGTCATTTTAGAAACTTTAGATATTCCAAAATCAAATTATTACAGATGGAAAAACAAAGATTTCAGTATATCTGAGGATGAACGAGAAATTATAGAACTATGTAAGAAACATCGTTTTACATATGGTTATAGAAAAATAACTGCCTTGTTAAATAGAAAAAATAATAAACCAATTAATCACAAAAAAGTACAAAGGATTATGCAAAAACATAATTTAAATTGTAAAGTACGAATGAAAAAATCGAAAAGACCAGGGAATGCATATTATAAAACACATAATCTATTAAATAGAAACTTCAAAGCAGAGAAACCTTTAGAAGTACTTTTAACAGATATCACTTATTTACCCTTCGGGAATACAATGTTGTATCTTTCATCTATCATGGATGCTTACAATGGTGAAATTGTGGCATATAAAATCGGTAATAAACAAAATCAAGAATTAGTAAATGAGACATTAAAACAACTTCAATTGGAACCAGGTACTATATTACATAGTGATCAAGGAAGTGTTTATACTTCTTATGAATACTATGCCCTATGTACAGAAAAAGGCATTACCAGAAGCATGTCCCGTAAGGGAACGCCAGCTGATAATGCCCCAATAGAATGTTTTCATGCCTCTCTAAAGTGTGAAACATTCTACTTAAACAGTGAGCTTAGAAGCTCTAATACCATTGTAATAGATATTGTCGAAAATTACATTGAAAACTATAATAAAGTTAGAATTCAACAAAAACTAGGCTACTTATCCCCTATAGAATATAGGAAATTAGCAGCCTAGAAAATAGTGTTTTTATTGAGCTCCCTTAGTAAGGGTGCAGTGCCAAATTTTCTTATCAGTCCTTTTGTGTTTAAAAATGTTTATCTTTTAGTTAAGATTCTAACTATTTTACTTATCGGTCTTAGAATCTTTTTTCTTTCTTCTAAATGTTAAAATTCCACCAAATAACGCAATAACAGATGCAAATAAAGTTAAGTTTTTATCCTGTTCACCTGTATCTGGCAATTCTTTAGAATCATTCCCATCATTTGATGAATTGTTTCCATTATCTCCTGAGTTGTCGTTTCCACCGTTTGTTGAATCGTCTCCATTATCTCCTGAGTTGTCGTTTCCACCGTTTGTTGAATCGTCTCCATTATCTCCTGAGTTGTCGTTTCCATCGTTTGATGAATCGTCTCCGTTATCTCCTGAGTTGTCGTCATCTTCATCATCGCCTGGATTGTTACCATCATTTGATGAATCATCTTTTACAATTATAACGAATTTTGTCGTTGTTTCATTGCCTTCACTATCTCTAGTTACAACTGTAACAGTGTATTCACCAGGTTTTGTCGGTGTGCCTGAGATTGTATTTGTTTCTGGATTATATGTTACACCTTCTGGTAATCCTGACACTTCATGTGTCACTGGTTGACCGCTATTATCTTTACCATTCAACGTTATATCTTTGATTGGTGTATTTACTTCTGTCGTTTGGTCTTCTACTGGATCTACCGTTGGTGGTAATGTATCTTCAACTGTTATCGTAAATGTTGTTTCTGTTGTATTACCTGATTCATCTGTTGAAACTACTGTTACGTCATAACTTCCTACAGTTGTTGGTGTGCCTGAAATGGTATTTGTTTCTGGGTCATAAGTTACACCTTCTGGTAGCCCTGATACTTCATGAGTCACTGGTTTTCCACTATTATCTTTACCATTCAATGTTACATCTTTAATAGGTGTGTTTACTTCTGTTGTTTGGTCTTCTACTGGATCTACATCAGGTGCTGTTGTGTCTTCAACAGTGATTGTAAATGTTGTTTCTGTTGTATTACCTGATTCATCTGTTGAAACTACTGTTACGTCATAACTTCCTACCATTGTTGGTGTACCTGAAATGGTATTTGTTTCTGGATCATATGTCACACCTTCTGGTAAGCCACTTACTTCATGAGTCACTGGTTGACCGCTATTATCTTTACCATTCAATGTTACATCTTTAATAGGTGTGTTTACTTCTGTTGTTTGGTCTTCAACCGGATCCACATCAGGCGCTGTTGTATCTTCTACTGTTATCGTGAATGACGTTTCTGTCGTATTACCAGACTCATCTGTTGAAACAACTGTTACGTCATAACTTCCTACAGTTGTTGGTGTACCTGAAATGGTATTTGTTTCTGGATCATATGTCACACCTTCTGGTAAGCCACTTACTTCATGAGTCACTGGTTGACCGCTATTATCTTTACCATTCAATGTTACATCTTTAATAGGTGTGTTTACTTCTGTTGTTTGGTCTTCTACTGGATCTACATCAGGTGCTGTTGTGTCTTCAACAGTGATTGTAAATGTCGTTTCTGTTGTATTACCTGATTCATCTGTTGAAACTACTGTTACGTCATAACTTCCTACAGTTGTTGGTGTGCCTGAAATGGTATTTGTTTCTGGGTCATAAGTTACACCTTCTGGTAGCCCTGATACTTCATGAGTCACTGGTTTTCCACTATTATCTTTACCATTCAACGTTACATCTTTAATAGGTGTGTTCACTTCTGTTGTTTGATCTTCAATTGGATCTACCGTTGGTGGTAATGTATCTTCAACTGTTATCGTGAATGTTGTTTCTGTTGTATTACCAGACTCATCTGTTGAAACTACTGTTACGTCGTAACTTCCTACTGTTGTCGGTGTGCCTGAAATGGTATTCGTTTCTGGATCATACGTCACACCTTCTGGTAAGCCATTTACTTCATGTGTCACTGGTTGACCGCTATTATCTTTACCATTCAATGTTACATCTTTAATAGGTGTGTTTACTTCTGTCGTTTGGTCTTCTACTGGATCTACCGTTGGTGGTAATGTATCTTCAACTGTTATCGTAAATGTTGTTTCTGTTGTATTACCTGATTCATCTGTTGAAACTACTGTTACGTCATAACTTCCTACAGTTGTTGGTGTGCCTGAAATGGTATTTGTTTCTGGGTCATAAGTTACACCTTCTGGTAGCCCTGATACTTCATGAGTCACTGGTTTTCCACTATTATCTTTACCATTCAATGTTACATCTTTAATAGGTGTGTTTACTTCTGTTGTTTGGTCTTCTACTGGATCTACATCAGGTGCTGTTGTGTCTTCAACAGTGATTGTAAATGTTGTTTCTGTTGTATTACCTGATTCATCTGTTGAAACTACTGTTACGTCATAACTTCCTACCATTGTTGGTGTACCTGAAATGGTATTTGTTTCTGGATCATATGTCACACCTTCTGGTAAGCCACTTACTTCATGAGTCACTGGTTGACCGCTATTATCTTTACCATTCAATGTTACATCTTTAATAGGTGTGTTTACTTCTGTTGTTTGGTCTTCAACCGGATCCACATCAGGCGCTGTTGTATCTTCTACTGTTATCGTGAATGACGTTTCTGTCGTATTACCAGACTCATCTGTTGAAACAACTGTTACGTCATAACTTCCTACAGTTGTTGGTGTACCTGAAATGGTATTTGTTTCTGGATCATATGTCACACCTTCTGGTAAGCCACTTACTTCATGAGTCACTGGTTGACCGCTATTATCTTTACCATTCAATGTTACATCTTTAATAGGTGTGTTTACTTCTGTTGTTTGGTCTTCTACTGGATCTACATCAGGTGCTGTTGTGTCTTCAACAGTGATTGTAAATGTCGTTTCTGTTGTATTACCTGATTCATCTGTTGAAACTACTGTTACGTCATAACTTCCTACAGTTGTTGGTGTGCCTGAAATGGTATTTGTTTCTGGGTCATAAGTTACACCTTCTGGTAGCCCTGATACTTCATGAGTCACTGGTTTTCCACTATTATCTTTACCATTCAACGTTACATCTTTAATAGGTGTGTTCACTTCTGTTGTTTGATCTTCAATTGGATCTACCGTTGGTGGTAATGTATCTTCAACTGTTATCGTGAATGTTGTTTCTGTTGTATTACCAGACTCATCTGTTGAAACTACTGTTACGTCGTAACTTCCTACTGTTGTCGGTGTGCCTGAAATGGTATTCGTTTCTGGATCATACGTCACACCTTCTGGTAAGCCACTTACTTCATGAGTCACTGGTTTTCCACTATTATCTTTACCATTCAATGTTACATCTTTAATAGGTGTGTTTACTTCTGTTGTTTGGTCTTCTACTGGATCTACATCAGGTGCTGTTGTGTCTTCAACAGTGATTGTAAATGTCGTTTCTGTTGTATTACCTGATTCATCTGTTGAAACTACTGTTACGTCATAACTTCCTACAGTTGTTGGTGTGCCTGAAATGGTATTTGTTTCTGGGTCATAAGTTACACCTTCTGGTAGCCCTGATACTTCATGAGTCACTGGTTTTCCACTATTATCTTTACCATTCAACGTTATATCTTTGATTGGTGTATTTACTTCTGTCGTTTGGTCTTCTACTGGATCTACCGTTGGTGGTAATGTATCTTCAACTGTTATCGTAAATGTTGTTTCTGTTGTATTACCTGATTCATCTGTTGAAACTACTGTTACGTCATAACTTCCTACAGTTGTTGGTGTGCCTGAAATGGTATTTGTTTCTGGATCATATGTCACACCTTCTGGTAAGCCACTTACTTCATGAGTCACTGGTTGACCGCTATTATCTTTACCATTCAATGTTACATCTTTAATAGGTGTGTTTACTTCTGTTGTTTGGTCTTCAACCGGATCCACATCAGGCGCTGTTGTATCTTCAACTGTTATCGTAAATGTTGTTTCTGTTGTATTACCTGATTCATCTGTTGAAACTACTGTTACGTCATAACTTCCTACAGTTGTTGGTGTGCCTGAAATGGTATTTGTTTCTGGGTCATAAGTTACACCTTCTGGTAGCCCTGATACTTCATGAGTCACTGGTTTTCCACTATTATCTTTACCATTCAATGTTACATCTTTAATAGGTGTGTTTACTTCTGTTGTTTGGTCTTCTACTGGATCTACATCAGGTGCTGTTGTGTCTTCAACAGTGATTGTAAATGTCGTTTCTGTTGTATTACCTGATTCATCTGTTGAAACTACTGTTACGTCATAACTTCCTACAGTTGTTGGTGTGCCTGAAATGGTATTTGTTTCTGGGTCATAAGTTACACCTTCTGGTAGCCCTGATACTTCATGAGTCACTGGTTTTCCACTATTATCTTTACCATTCAACGTTACATCTTTAATAGGTGTGTTCACTTCTGTTGTTTGATCTTCAATTGGATCTACCGTTGGTGGTAATGTATCTTCAACTGTTATCGTGAATGTTGTTTCTGTCGTATTACCAGACTCATCTGTTGAAACTACTGTTACGTCGTAACTTCCTACTGTTGTCGGTGTGCCTGAAATGGTATTCGTTTCTGGATCATACGTCACACCTTCTGGTAAGCCATTTACTTCATGTGTCACTGGTTGACCGCTATTATCTTGACCATTCAATGTTACATCTTTAATAGGTGTGTTTACTTCTGTTGTTTGGTTATCTACTGGATCTATTGTAGGTGCTGTCGTATCTTCTACTGTGATTGTAAATGTTGTTTCTGTTGTATTACCTGATTCATCTGTTGAAACTACTGTTACGTCATAACTTCCTACAGTTGTTGGTGTGCCTGAAATGGTATTTGTTTCTGGGTCATAAGTTACACCTTCTGGTAGCCCTGATACTTCATGAGTCACTGGTTTTCCACTATTATCTTTACCATTCAATGTTACATCTTTAATAGGTGTGTTTACTTCTGTTGTTTGGTCTTCTACTGGATCTACATCAGGTGCTGTTGTGTCTTCAACAGTGATTGTAAATGTCGTTTCTGTTGTATTACCTGATTCATCTGTTGAAACTACTGTTACGTCATAACTTCCTACAGTTGTTGGTGTGCCTGAAATGGTATTTGTTTCTGGGTCATAAGTTACACCTTCTGGTAGCCCTGATACTTCATGAGTCACTGGTTTTCCACTATTATCTTTACCATTCAACGTTACATCTTTAATAGGTGTGTTCACTTCTGTTGTTTGATCTTCAATTGGATCTACCGTTGGTGGTAATGTATCTTCAACTGTTATCGTGAATGTTGTTTCTGTTGTATTACCTGATTCATCTGTTGAAACTACTGTTACGTCATAACTTCCTACAGTTGTTGGTGTGCCTGAAATGGTATTTGTTTCTGGGTCATAAGTTACACCTTCTGGTAGCCCTGATACTTCATGAGTCACTGGTTTTCCACTATTATCTTTACCATTCAATGTTACATCTTTAATAGGTGTGTTTACTTCTGTTGTTTGGTCTTCTACTGGATCTACATCAGGTGCTGTTGTGTCTTCAACAGTGATTGTAAATGTCGTTTCTGTTGTATTACCTGATTCATCTGTTGAAACTACTGTTACGTCATAACTTCCTACAGTTGTTGGTGTGCCTGAAATGGTATTTGTTTCTGGGTCATAAGTTACACCTTCTGGTAGCCCTGATACTTCATGAGTCACTGGTTTTCCACTATTATCTTTACCATTCAACGTTACATCTTTAATAGGTGTGTTCACTTCTGTTGTTTGATCTTCAATTGGATCTACCGTTGGTGGTAATGTATCTTCAACTGTTATCGTGAATGTTGTTTCTGTCGTATTACCAGACTCATCTGTTGAAACTACTGTTACGTCGTAACTTCCTACTGTTGTCGGTGTGCCTGAAATGGTATTCGTTTCTGGATCATACGTCACACCTTCTGGTAAGCCATTTACTTCATGTGTCACTGGTTGACCGCTATTATCTTGACCATTCAATGTTACATCTTTAATAGGTGTGTTTACTTCTGTTGTTTGGTTATCTACTGGATCTATTGTAGGTGCTGTCGTATCTTCTACTGTGATTGTAAATGTTGTTTCTGTT
>NZ_CP124594.1:0-8888 GCF_038095555.1 Macrococcus psychrotolerans
TGATGTGATGTATCGGTTCAGACTGCTCCCTATTCGGTCGCAGACATTCACACGATTATTGTAAATCCAAATGTCTCACTATTCGCTCGCATTTGAGATTAACAACAGCCATCACATCACAAGAACACAAAACATTTATTGTACAATTGTTCTGTCACGATGTTTATATCAATTGTACCATAAATTGTACAAAAAATGTTTTGGTCAAGCAGTGCGAATGTATACATTTGCTTCGCAAAGTCTACTTCACCTCCTTGTAAGGGAAAGCTTTTCCCTTAACCCTTTCGTTTTATATCATCGTATATTTCTTCAAAATATACGATGATATAAAATACAAAGATCCATACAAACATCATGTAATGTTTGTATGGATTTTTGTAGAAAAACTCTCCGAATGGATTTGAATATGCTGACTCCTTTCGTCATCATAATCCAATCCATTCGATACAAAAGATACTGTATACCCGTATCTTTTGTAAGACTGATTATCAAAGTTTAGCCCTTCGTTCTAAATTGTGATAACCAGTTCGTTAACCCCTTAAGATCACTCACGTGCCAGTAGCCTCTTGAATCGTCCATTGCATCCGCAATGCCATTCAGCGCTTTCTTTAATTGATTCAGTTCTTCCTGAACTGCTTGAAATTTATTCGGATCAATCTCTGACTGATCTTTATGTGCAATCACATAATTCTGTTTGAATTCATCCAACGAGATGAATTTACCATTCTCTTTTCTTGGAAAGTCTTTACCAAAGACTTCTTTTAATGTCTGAAGTTCTTTCTTATCTTTTTCACGTTTTTCTTTTAATAGTTGTTTCTTCTTTTCTTCTAATGCTTGTAGTTCCTTTTCGTAATCAATGTTTGTCATCGTATGTCCTCCTGATGTTTATCGTTATCCTTATTATGCCACTCATTTTTACACGATAAAAAGAATAAGGTAAGCCACCTAGAAGAAATTATAGTAATTCGATATAATGATTAAGCCGTCTTTACTTCCATAGGCGAGATCTTATGGAAGGAGGTGATCTCTGTGGAATTTCTACTTGTTAACGTTATTGCGCCATTGTATGTTGGCGTAGCACTTGCGTTGTTTTCTCACTGGTTAGATCAGCGTAAGTCGTAAGACGGCATACCAGCACCTAAAAAACCCCCTAACTGTTCCAGCAGTTAGGGGGTTCGGTGTTTCCATGGAATTTCTACTTGTTAAGATTATTATATATCATTCAGTTTTCTTTGTAAAACTAATCAATGACATAGACATACTTTACAGCATGTTTAAATATCGTAATTTCTCGTCCATCTTCTGTTTCAATGTAAATCTCATATTTCGCACCGAATAAATATGTTCCAGTCACAGCTTTGCCATCAAGGAAAACAACCTTAATCTTTTCACCTTTTTGATGATAAAAACCATATTTTCTTTTTTCTTCTTTAATGTCTTCAGACATTTAATCACCCCATATAAATTAACTACTTATTTTAATTATAACGAATAATTGAATTTAAGAGTAATTTAAAAGGATAAAGATGTTATAATTTTAGATGGATAAGAGTATATAAAGGTACATAAGCTATCTACATAATATATCCGGTGAATAGTAAATAGCCTAAGTGGTTAATGGTAGGTAATTATTATTATATAGCACATAATAAGTGCATAACTAATGTTGATTTTTATGTACATAGATGTACTTAGCACTGCATAATTGAAATGGAGTAGTTAAATGATGAATTATACAGTTAAACAATTAGCAGATAAGTTGGAAGTTACTAAAGCAACTATCACAAATAATGCGAAAGCGTTAGATTTAGAATTAAAAAAAATAGATAATGTGATACAAATTGATGATAAACAGGCAGTTTTAATCTCTCAGCGTATAAATAAGAACAAACAAGCAAATAGTATGATTAATAAGAATCCAGAAGATGTTAGTGTATCAGGTAGTCAAACAGAAGAAAAAGATTCTAGAAATGATGATTTGGTCGAAATACTAAAACAACAAATAGAAGATCTAAAAAAAGATAAAGATGAATATATTAATCAAGTTAATAATTTAAATGGTTTATTAAAACAGCAACAAACACTTTTATCCCAGCAACAATCATTACAATTGCAGTCAAATGAAAAGATAAAAGCATTAGAGATAGAATTGAATGAGATTAAAGAAGATGTTATAGAAGCACAAACAGTGAATATAAACGATAAAGTGTATAATGAACTAAAAAATAGCGATGATAGGAATAAAAAAGGATTTTTAAGCAAATGGTTTAAAAAATAGTTTTTATATAGGATTATAGGAGTGAAGATATTGGAATTGAAACACCAATTGGAAATATCAAAAAAATTTTCATCAATGTATTTATTATAATAAAAAATACAGAAGAAAACATACTGATGTATTCTGTATTTTAATTATCAATTCTTTTACTTTTAGAGTATAATCTTTCTTTCCAATAGACTTTCGGTAATTTACTGCCTATTATATAGGCTGCAATAGGTTTTAATAAATCTTTTGCAGCTGCTTTTGCAGTCGTTCCTGCAGCTATATTTCCTCCTGTTATCATTAAACCTATTAATAAAGTTGTATTATTAACATCATTTTCTAAAGAATGCTTTGTGGTTCTCACATATTTATAACCATCTACTGATCCTGCTGGTGGCCCTGCTGCTGCTCGAGATAAAATATTCTTTTCATCCGTACTTGAGCTTAAGCGTCCGTCAATTTCAATATCATCTTTTCGTAATTGAGAAGGCTCTTCTATAACCACTTCAGTAGTTAATTTCTTATATGAAACAATACCATTCTTCAAATTTGTTACTACAATTCTTTTATTAGCTGAATCTAATACCAATTTATAAGTATCATTTTTCTTTTCATCAGTTACTATATTATAATTAGTGCCGTATTTCACTTCTGAACCATCTTCCATAATAATCTTATCGTTTGTATATGTTATATTATCAACAGAAAAATTTTGACTTTTTACAGATTGTTATGCTTCAGCATTTGCTTTTAATGGGGATATAAAAGTAGAAGTTAATAAAGAAACTGCTACTGTGGTAGTAATTAATAAATTAGTCTTATTTGTCACGGTTATCATCTTCCTTCTTATAAATTTTTTCACCTAAAGTTGTAAAAATAATATACAGAATGATAGCAATTATTGGATTTAAAAAATAAATCCATAGAGGTCTATCCACTCCTTCATGCATTGTACTTGCTAAATAATAATGAAAGATAAATAAAAAGCTAATAATAATTAGACTAGTCAAAATCTTATAAAATTTATAGGTCATACTTTCACCTCGCGATATTGATGACAATTTCCTTCGATGTTGAATAGATTACTTCACTATTCCTTTCTTTTTTCTTAGCCATTGAAATCTCACTTTCTTCCATGACACTACTTTATTTTTAAATAATGGATATTTCTTTAGATAAAATTAAAGTAATTAGTATAATGTTTCATTATATTTATATTTTATCACCTCTATAATTTATTTTTTTCAGTATACCGTAATAATTCTATTTATTACTGAATTTTTAAAAATTTAAGGTTGTACAATCATTCGCTTCATTCGTCTATTTAGTCTACAGCTATAATAATCAATTAGAATTCTATTATTATACTTTTAATTGAATAGTGCGTCTCTTTAAAAATTCATGTAACATAATGGTAATTTTGTTTCATAATAAAAAAGACAAACTCACTTTTAGAATTGTGAGTTTGTCTTCAATCTGAGATCTCTCCAGATCTTTTAAAGTTTATTATCTCTCTCTGCCAATTGTTGCTCCAATATTTCAATTCTTTTCTCAAGTTCTTTCTTCTGCAGTGCTTCTAATTCAATTCTACTTTTTGTTCTCTGCTTCATATTATTTAACAATCTTCTAATGAAAAGCCCTATTGTAATTGCAACCCAGATAATTATTAGACAAAAAACAATTAACCATATGATATCCATTGTATAAACCTCATTTTATTTTTTGTTCAATATATACTTTTTTTTGTAACTTAGTCAAATAGAAATTACTTTTATATTATTTACATTATTTAAGGTTTAAATATTGAAAAAAACATTTTACTATATTTAAACCTTAAATAATGTAACACAATAGGAATTATGTTACATGATAAATCCCGAAATCAAAGGGGTTTATTTTTATACCTGAAATAATGTATCATAACGATATGAAATAATACGTTATATGTATCATATAGGAGTGATTTTGATGAACAGCGTAGAACCGATTCGTGACGTAAAAAAGATACAGGAGATGAAAGAAGCACTCTCTTATTATGGATCAGAGCGTGATGTCTTTTTATTTAATTTAGGGATTAACTGTGGCTTGAGAGTGAGTGACATGTTGGGATTAAAGAAAAAGGATATTAAGGACTATACAATCAAACTCAGAGAACAGAAGACCCGTAAACAGAAACAAATCCCCCTTTATCATCTAAAGGAGGATATTGATCGTTATATTCAGTTCCTGGAGGATGAAGATTATCTGTTTAAAAGCAATAAACTCGATTCTGAGGGCAAAAGTAAACCCATTAGTCGTGTACAGGCTTATAGAATCTTAAATCATTCAGCAAAATCAATCGGATTAAGAGAAATAGGTACTCACTCGATGCGTAAGACCTTTGGTTACCATTACTACAAGAAAACGAAGGATGTGGCTTTGTTGATGGATCTATTCAATCATTCTTCTCAATCTGTGACACTTAGATATATTGGAATCAATCAGGATATAATAAACCAATCCATCACTAGCGTGATGAAAGGATTATTTGTTTGATAAACATTTAATTAACTATTTTGCTTGATATTTTTTCTTCTCCTGTTAATAATCCATGTAATAAAGATTATTATTAATCCTATTTTCAAAAACTTACTTATATTTTCTAAATAATGAATATTTCCATTTATAATATAATCAAAAGTAAATTGTATGGGGAATATAGTAAAACACATAATTATAAAATGAATTATAACTTGTTTCTTTAAAGTCCATTTTTTTACATCGTATATAACACTAAAACAACCTAGTATCAATCCAATAAAACTGTAAAATAAAAAATTAATGTTGTGAGGAAATCCTATTATTTTCATAAATAAGTAAAACAAAAATAGTATGGAAAATATAATTCCACCTCTATATATACCTTTTTTATATAGATTCATTGTTAATCTCCTTTTTAGCTGCAATTGGAAGGGGAATCCATATTTAACATAGTAGTGCCTCCACTTATCAAATTACACATTCTGAAGATTAAGAATATTTAATTTAATAATACTTATTTTTTTATTTTTGTCAATAAACTTTTGTTAATAAACAAAATAGCAAACCAAAATAGAAAATTTCTATTTTGGTTTGCTATTTTTTTGGAATAGTTATACAATTTAATTAACTTAATTGAACGTAAAAAGAACATTCAGCATTAATAACTGTTAGCGCAGTTATTAATCGCCTACCGATCGCGTACATCGGCAAACACTTTAGAATGTTCCTTAAACTCTTCTTATAAGATTATGTTTTAATCATACCCGATTTTTAAAAAGTTTTCAATAAAACAAATCGAAAGAATTATTTAAGGAAACATCATATATGATAAAAGTCATAGAGTGCATGCCATGGAAAAGACCGGCATGCACTCTTTTTTCGTTCCTAAATACTAAAAAAGGAATGATAGAAATGACTTACATCATGAACGACTTTGAAAACAACTTTGAAACAATCATCGCAATGGATCGTACGGTTGAACGATACAACCGTCACCTTAAAGAGACCGAATACCGTATTTTAAATGTATTAAAACAACATAGCTTAAAAGTGATTGGTTTTTCTCATTTAAAACTTCAAACCATCGCAGACCTTCTACATATCAGCAAGAAGACAGTCTACCGTATTTTAAAGAATCTTGATGCAAAAGGTTATATCACGAAGATTCACACTGTCAGTGGTAAACGTAAGAATAACGGTGCAATGGTCTTTAGAATCAATACCTATACACAGTATGAAATCATCCGAGAAAAAAATGTCCACGCTAAAATGTCCACGCTTAATCAAGTGATTAAGACCGGGAAAGAGCTGTCACAACAGGCGTTACAACATGTTCATGCAAAAAAGGAAACTATATTCTTTTTAAATCTATTAAATATCTTTTTAAGTAACAGAAAACGTTCTGTAAAAAAACACTCAAAAGTTTTATATCACAATATCAAGAACTCAAATATCCGTATCAAACCGATGGAAGTGCCTGACGAAATTTATAACGTCGCAAAGCCCTTCTTTAGTGATGAAGAAATTCTGTCTCTATACAAAACAATGCTGAAAGAAACCATCGGTAACAACATCTATAGCACTGAAGATCACATTGAAATTATGAACTATGCGATACAATCACTCGTTAAGGCAAAGAAAAAAGTCTATCACGGACAGAAATCTGAAATAAAGAGCGACAGAGCGTACTATATCGGGATTATTCGTGAATATATTGCACAACAGTTCTATGTCTATCATGCTGTCATCTAGTTATGGAGTGACGGATTGATATTCGAGATCAGGTCGTTTCTGTAGCTTCTCGACACGTTCCAGGAAAAACTGTTGCGTTCGTGGTGTTTGGATCTGTTGCTGAATCTGATAACGGACATTTTCATAGTCCTGTGCTGTCAGATTGCTGTATTCAGAGATGCTGAGATGTTCGAGTTGAAGATTTTGGATGAGCCTGTCACCGATCTGATGTTCATACGTTGATAGATAGTCACTGTGTTTATCCATCAGAGCTTTACGTTTCTTGGGGTCATCAATCTGATTGATTTTTTTCTGTGCGACTGAAAAATGTTGATGTGTAACATGCTTTTTCACGGTCGTATCCAGTAGTCCTTTGTCGACTAAACCTTCCAGATAGGTCTCAGCTATTTTGGACTGCTGTTGGACTTTCTGTACATGTAGATGTGCCTGATAATAAGGCAACGGTGATAAAGGCGTCCATGTACTGATCGTGAATCCTATGCCGAAGAGCATCACAGATAAAGGCAGTGTGAATCTTAACGATGCGAGATGGTCCTCAAGTTTCGCCGTCAATACAAATATTAAATAGAGACACAAAGCAACGATACAGATCGGGATGCCATAATAGAGGAATGTGAACATTCTAATGCATCCCTGTCATAAGATAATAGATGGTGAATATCACAAAGATCAGACTGATGATGACGGGGATATAGTTCAGGATAAGCTTTGTTCTGAGGTAGCTATGATTCAGCTCCGTCTGATGCATCTCTACTTCAGACTTCATCTCTCTTTTCAGATCCGTTAGGACGTCCCGTCTAAGACTTTCAGCGTTCAAATCCACCACGGTCATGGCGTCTATCTTGTCCTGGCTGTGTTGGATGGTCTTCTGAAGTTCGGTCTTGAGTGTTCGATTTTCGTTGATGACCGTGCGCATCTCCTGTTTGAGTGTCTCGTTGTAGCGTTTCATCCCCTGCATCTCTGATACGAGCGTCAAGTACTTGTCGTGCATACTGTTGAATGCGATCTCTGCTTTCTGGTACTTCAACGTTAGCTGTACGACCTGCTGGGAGAGATGTGAATCCTGATTGTCGTTTAAATCGTTCATAAGATTCTCGTTCCTGCTCCAGTCCGTATTGGATTCCCTCGGCACCATAATCAACTCCTAAATTTTTTTCACGTATGATACGTTTCTTACCATCCCGGTCGATAAAATCGTATGAAAAACGGGTCATCTGTTGCTTCTGATTGAATCTTTCCCTTATGTTGACACCTAGATCGGTTAGATGCGCCTTAAAGCGCTCTATATCGAAATGAAGGCTATCCTTTGTTTTTTCGAATGCCTGATCGATACGTGCTCTTAAATCATCTTTCCATATATATTCGCCTTTATCCTTGAGCTTCTGTTCTTTAATCGTAACTGATGTGCCACGTTCTTTATTTTTCTCAATGACAGGATAGCCGTGTTCTCTTACAATGGCATCATTGATCCGTTCGACAATCTTCTTTTCCTGATAACAATGATATTTATGGCCATCTTCTAAATTCACCGCATTAAACACAATATGATTATGATAATTGTTCGTATTGCCATGTGTATAGACGACAGCCTGAAAGCCACCACCGAGTTCTTTATTCAGCCGTTCGGCCAGTTCATATCCCATCTGATTCACTTCAAAAGGATCAATGTCACGGCCTTTAAAGGACTGTTCAATGAGATGTGCTTGAATGTCTTTGCCTTCGACCTTTGCTTTGTTGAACGCTTTCCTGACCACACCAAACTCATATTCAGCGTTACTCGGATCACAGTTGATGCCAGACATCGCAATACACTTCTTCTCCTGTGTGTCCTTATCTTTACCATCACGCCCATATTTGATGGATGCCGTGGCACTTTTAGACGAAGCTACTTTAGTCTGTGCCATATCTGATGCACCTCATTCTGAAGTCGTTCAAATTCATGCTTAGATGCCTGAAATTCTTCTGTCAGCTTTTTAATCGCATTCAATTCTACAGAACCAATATAGGGTTCACGTGCTAAACTTTTTAAAGTACGTGTCGACTGATTCATATTGTTCCCCACCCTACTGATCTCACCGGATAATTTTGAAAGTGGTGGTAAGATACTCTGAATATCCTCTGACTTCATCAGTGGACGATGAATCTTCCCTCCTAATGCGCGCGCCTTTAAATATGATGTGATGTTCAAGTTGGCACTTGAAGCTGTACCAGCGATCACATCATATTCATCTGCGTTCACTCGGAAAGAAATAATCTTTGATTTTTTCTTTGCCTCGCTCACTTGTTCGTCCCTCCATTCTGTAAAAAATAGCTCATATTCATTCGTCATTTTTTACGCCACTCCGTGCCGAAG
>NZ_CP124595.1:0-3368 GCF_038095555.1 Macrococcus psychrotolerans
AAGATTATATGAGATATCATTTTGAATGATTTTTGAAGCGAGTGAAACGAGTTTCTTCTTGTCTTGATAATATAGGTAATTATTTCGATTGAGTCTTACCTGTGCTAAACCGTTGATATTACTGGCTTAAAACACAAAAAAAGTTGCATTTTCATACCTAGTAATGTATTGTTTAAGTTGACGAGACTAAAACTATACAGGAAGGAGAAAAAGCAACTTTTTTGTGCTATAAAAAACTCTTAAGTTGTTTTATATATCTGATATGGAAAAGTATACTGAGAAAAAGAAGAGAAATCAAGTGTTTCAGAACTTTATTAAAAAATTTGTAGGTGAAAAGCAGATGGATCTGATTAAGGACTGCAACACATTTCTAGCATTTGTGACGGATAAAGAACAGACAAAAAAGAAACTGTATAAAAATAATATGTGTAAGAATCGTTTCTGCCCGATGTGTGCCTGGAGAAGAGCGAGAAAAGATGCTTTGGGACTGTCGTTGATGATGCAGTACATCAAGCAGGAAGAGAAAAAAGAATTTATTTTCTTAACGTTAACGACACCGAATGTAAAAGCTGAAAATCTGAATTATGAAATACAGAAATATAATAAATCTTTTAAAAAGTTGGTTGAAAGAAAAAAAGTTAAAGCGATGATGAAAGGTTACGTTAGAAAATTAGAAATCACGTACAATAAGCAACGAGACGATTTCAATCCACATTTTCATGTACTGATTGCGGTAAATAAATCGTATTTTACAGATAAACGTTATTATATTTCACAAAAAGAATGGCTCGAAATGTGGCGAGATGTCACAGGAATGCCAGAGATCACGCAAGTCCATGTTCAAAAGATTAAGCAGAATAACAACAAAGAATTATACGAAATGGCAAAGTATTCGGGTAAAGATAGCGATTATCTTATCAATCAAAAAATATTTGACGCGTATTATAAATCTTTAAAAGGCAAGCAGATTCTAGTGTATTCAGGACTTTTTAAAGAGGCGAGAAAGAAATTAAAAAATGGCGAGTTAGATTATCTTAAAGAAATTGATCCAACTGAATATTTGTATCAAATTTATTATATTTGGAATCAGAAAGAGTACCTGGCGAGTGAACTTCATGAATTGACAGAAGAAGAAAAAAGAAAAATTAATCATCAGACAATCAACGAAATCGAAGAAGAAAAATAAAAAAAGCACTGAAATATTTCAGTGCTTTTTTATTTTTTAGCCTCTGCGAGAACTATGCGATCAAACAGCATGTTTGCCCATTTTTTTAATGAAAACGAAGTTTGCATGTAACTGGGCAGTAAGTAAAAAAATCAGTATTAACTGATTTTGAAAAGTATATAAAATAAAAATTTTGGTGTATTAGATTTACGTTTATGTATATCTGCCATATATACATAAACGTTATGGTTTTGTTATGCTATTTGAAAAAAAGTGACATCACTTTTTTTATAGGGTAAATAACTCGGCACTGCCGAGTTCACTACGTTTTGGCTCTGCCAAAACATCAAAGTGGTGTCATTACCCCTTATGCTCATGTTCTAAAAATAATTAGAATGCTCTTATTTGCCCTATATTTCGATTTTAAGAGTATGTTTTTAAATAAAGTATTAAAATACTTTGAGGATTAAAACGATTATTCTACGCTCAAATTTGAGCTGATGAGATAAAAAACGGAAGTAATCTATAAAATCTTTCTGTACGAAAAAACATTGCTGTTTGTGTATGTTTGTGTACATTTGTGTTAAATTGATTTTCAAAAAGTGTAGTTATTACATTAGCATTAAAAAATTATAAATTGAATAAAGGCTTATAATTTATATATTTTAAACTTAGGGGCGATGGATATGAATATTATAAAATATAGTATTATTATTATAATTATTATTGCTGTATATTCTTTAATACAATTTTATACTGATGGATCGATTAATTGGTTTATGATTTTTATTTTTATTTTACTTGGAATTTTAGGTTATTTTGTTGATAAAAAAAGGGGAGAATCCTAATGTATTATCCCCTTTTTTATGGTTTATTCTTATCTTGATGTTCTAAAAATAACTAGAATGCTTTTATTTGCCCCATATTTCGATTTTAAGAGTATGTTTTTAAATAAAGCATTAAAAATACTTTGAGGATTAAAACGATTATTCTACGCTCAAATTTGAGCTGATGAGATAAAAAACGGAAGTAATCTATAAAATTTTGAGGGACTTTTATGCCGAGAAAACTTTTTGAGAAAGAAAAGACCCTTCAAGTACACTTAACGAAGTGGGCCCACCAGGGCGTTTTTTGCCTGGTGGCTCATCTTTGGGAAGTTTGAAGGGTCAAAGTTTCTACTCAAAAAGGAAATTGGAATAAATGCAAACATCAGACAAATACCAGGTACTGGCCCATTTACATGCAAACTTCGTTTTCATTCAAAAAATGGGCAAACATGCTGTTTGATCGCTCATAGTTCGTGTGGCGACTGAAAAAACGAGAATTAATTTGAAATTCAATGTTTTTGATATGAAAATCAGAAATACTTTCATGCCGAGAAAATTTATTGATCGTTGAGAAGAACCCTTAACTAAACTTGTAGACGAATGTCGGCATAGCGTGAGCTATTAAGCCGACCATTCGTCAAGTCATGGGATTGTTAAGGGTTCCGAGGATCAACGTCAATAAAGCAATTGGAATAAATTTATAGTGATTATACGTCTTTTAAAATATTATCGAGTTCTTGTAAAAAATTTTCTTGTATAGTTTTATCGATGTTGTATTCGAATGTTGTTTTTTCTGTTACTAATAGCTCGTTATATTTTTCTAAAAATTTATTTATTTCATTTTGCTTTTCTGGATATTTGAATTGAATTGCAGTTAATGCTGCAGCAGTTGTATTCCAGATTTGTTCTGATGTTTCACCTTTGTTTATTGCATAAAATTGTCCTGGGGTATTAGCTTTTAATGCATTGTTTAATCTTGTTTCTACTTCGTAATTAAATTCCATGTTATACACTCCTGTTATATTTATATATATAATATAGCAAAGGGGTGATTTATATGAATAAAGTGTTATTTGAAGTGCCAAGAAGTGTAAGTGAACAAGATGTAAGAGATAAAATTAATTATTTTGTGGCTAAAGCAGAGAAAGCTAGTGAAATTTTTGAAAATGATAAAAGTGCTGGGAAATTGTTAGCTAAAGAATTAAGAGATGAGTTAAAAGAAGAACATAGGAATAATGATAAAGTCAGAACTGAGAAATTTTATAGTAAACATTCTTTATTTAGAAATTATAAAAGTGTAGTTCATGAATCTTTTGCTAAAACTGTTGGAACTTTAGATCAGGGGCAAAAAACAAGAGGTTTTCTTTATGATGTTC
>NZ_CP124596.1:0-2377 GCF_038095555.1 Macrococcus psychrotolerans
AAAAAATGGGCAAACATGCTGTTTGATTGCTATAGTTCGTGTGGCGACTGAAAAAACGTGAATTAATTTGAAATTTGATGTTTTTTGATATGAAAATCAGGAATGCTTTTATGCCGAGAAAACTTTTCGGAAAGAAAAGACCCCTCATATACACTAAACAAAGTGGGCCCACCAGGGCGTTTTTTGCCTGGTGGCTCATCTTTGGGGAGTGTGAGGGGTCAAAGTTTCTACCGAAAAGGAAATTGGAATAAAGTAATTAGTGTGATGATCCGAATGTGTTTAGTAAAACAACACCAAATATTATTAAAATAATTGAAATAATGCTTATTAAATTTATTTGTTCTTTGAAAATAAGAACTGAAACAATTGTTGTTAATACTAATCCTAAACCTGCCCAACTTGCGTAAGTAATATTAAGTGGTAAATGTTGCATAGTTTTACTCAGAAAATAAAAACAAATAAGGAATGAAATGATTGTTGTTATAGTTGGATATAATTTTGAGAAACCGTCTGAAGATTTTAAAAATGCACTGCCTATTACTTCACTGACTATTGATAATAACAAATATAAATATGGCATAGAAATTGCTCCTTTATTAAGTGATATTTATATTTTATATATTTTAGGTGGCTAATTCAATAATAAATAGACTTGTATTTTTCTAGTGATTTGCGAGGTATTGATTTTTGGATTTCAAAAATTTTAGGTAGGTTCTGAAACGAGTTGAAAACGAGTTTCTTCTTGTCTTGATACTATATAGAAATAATGAGTTTTTTAAAAATAGGCTTAAAACGTTGATATTAAGGGGTTTTTGTTAATTTTTAGTGTATAAAAAAAATTTGACATAAAAAAACCTCAGATGTAAGATAAAGGTGTCTAATCTTAAATCAATACATTTGGAGGTTTTTTTATGCTTAATTATAACCAAACCGTAAAAGAAACGGTGGTGTTTGTCTGTGCAAGATAATCATACAAAATCTAATCATGAAAATCAAGATAATCAGATTCTTAAAGACTTAACGAAAACAGGGAAAGAGCGACCATGGAAAGAGAAAAAAGTTGCGAATGTCTCTTATGCAGAGTTACTAGAAATATTAAAGATTAAAAAAGCAGAGAATGTTCGTCAATGTGGTAATGTACTTGAGTTTAAAGCGACAGACGAGGGCTATTTAAAGCTTTATAAGACATGGTTTTGTAAATCAAAGCTTTGTCCTGTCTGCAACTGGAGGAGAGCCATGAAAAATAGCTATCAGACGCAAAAGATCGTCGAAGCAGTAATTCAAGAAAAACCGTCTGCACGTTGGTTGTTTTTAACCTTGTCGAATCGTAATTCTGTTGACGGAGAAACGCTTGAAAAAAGTCTTAAGCAGATGAATATAGCGTTCAACCGAATGTTTAAATATAAAAAAGTATCGAAAAATCTTATTGGCTTTATGAGAGCAACAGAAGTGACTGTAAACGAGAAAGACGGTTCTTATAATCAGCATATGCATGTGCTGATGTGTGTTGAAAGTAAATATTTCAGAGGGTCTGATAACTATATCTCACAAGATGAATGGCTTGAATTGTGGCAGAAAGCTTTGAAAGTCGATTACAAGCCTGTGGCAAATATCAAAGCGATTAAGCCAAATAAAAAAGGCAACAATGCGATTGAATCTGCAATCAAAGAAACGTCAAAGTATGCGGTAAAAGCAAGCGATTATTTAACAAGTGACCAAGAAAAAGATTTGGAAGTTGTAAACGATCTGGAGCAAGGACTTTATAAAAAACGCATGATTTCTTACGGTGGATTGTTAAAAATTAAACACAAAGAATTAAATTTAGGCAATGCAGAAGACGGTAATTTAATTCAAACGGGTGAAGAAAAAATTTCAGACGAAGAAGAAAAAGCAAATTCAATTATGGCGATTTGGAATTACGAAAAACAAAATTATTTCTTGAAGCATTGAAAATTTTCAATGCTTTTTTTGTTTTTTAACCCCTGTGGGAACTATAGCGATCAAACTGCAAGTTTGCCCTATGAAATGCAAATTTTAACACGATTTTATGCCAAATTTTTAATTTGCATGTAACTGGGCAGTGTCTAAAAAATCGCAGACACTGATGGAAATTAAAATTTATTTATTTGGCTCATATTTGCGTTTTAAGAGCCGTTTTTAATTTTTAAGTACTTTTTTACTAGAAAAATACTTAAAACGTCTTAAACGGGCTTAAAATTAAAAATAAGCATAAATAGTTTTGATTTTTTCTAGAAAATTAATCTGCGAAGTTGAAAAAGGTGCAACGATCTTTTCTACCGAAAAGGAAATTGGAATAAATACAAACATCAGACGAATACCAGGTACTGTCCATTTACATGCAAACTTCGTTTTCATT
>NZ_CP124597.1:0-2141 GCF_038095555.1 Macrococcus psychrotolerans
AATTGGAATAAATGCTAGGGATTTGTCCTGTACGCGCTTAAAACGTCTCTGTGAGCTTCTAAGGGCTTCTCAGAGAGATGTTCTTATTTTTCAGCTACTTTTTCTCTAAGGGCCTTAAAATGCTCTGAAAAAGCGTTTTAAGCCGTTTTAACTAATCGGCCCTATCTAATAGCCGGTTAAGTGGTCAAACTTTGGGAAAAACGGAACCGAAAATAAGTTTTGACCGTATGATTTTGAAACAGATCTAAAAAATCGCTCTTTGATTTTTAGGTCTGTTTTTTGGTTTTGGGTTTGGTTTTTGGAAATTTGGGCGAGTTGCTGGGGGGCTACTACGACCCCCCCTTTAAGTGCCGAGTGCCAAATTCAAAAAAAATAGGGGTTGAGCCTTACTCTCCCAAAGGTTTGGAGAATCAAAAAAAAGTCAACAAATCGCCAACAAAATTAGCTATTTTAAAAAAAAAAATATAAAAGTGTTGTACTTGTGTTTGATATAAGTATATTATATACATAAGAAAAATAAAAGGAGTGAATATGTTGGCTGTAGCAGATGATAAAAAAAGAATCATGATTTCTTTAACAGAAAAGCAAAATGATGAGCTTGAAAAATTAGCAAAAGAAAAAGGATTTTCTAAATCAGCAATTATTGTATTAGCGTTAGAAGAATATAAGAAAGGGCAGAAAAATGCGTAAAAAAAGAGCGACACCGGCTAAAGTCCGCTCAATAATTACGTATTTACTGTACAAGGTGATTTTATAAAATGGCTAAGGAAAAAGCAAGATACTTTACTTTTTTATTGTATCCGGAAAGCATACCGACTGATTGGATCCAAAAGTTAGAATCCTTAGATGTGCCTATCGCTATTAGTCCGATTCATGATAAAGATTTGAGTAATGTTGAGGGACAGAAATATAAAAAAGCACATTATCATGTGATTTATATTGCGAAGAATCCTGTTACTGCAGAAAGTGTTAGATTAAAAATTAAACGTTTATTGGGCGAAAAAAGTATAGCAAAAGTTCAAATTGTAGTGAGTAGCATGGAAAATATGTATTTGTATTTAACACATGAATCAAAAGACGCAATCGCTAAAAATAAATATAAATATAAAAAAGCTGACATCATACAACTTAATAATTTTGATATTGACCGTTATATAACTTTGGACGCTGAAGATAAAGATGACATGCTGAATGAAGTTTGTGATTTGATTGATGAACATGGATTGGCAAACATCAGAGAATTAAGAAGATTTATAAGAGTGCATGGTGCAGAATATGGATTACCGAGCATGAAAATAATAAATAGTGTTCTACGTTCTCACACTGGTTTGATTAGATTATATTTTGATGCAGTATATCAAGAAAGAAAATACGGTAGATTTAATATTAATTATGAGACGGGAGAAATTCAGGAATGAATAAAAAAGAAATTTATTTTTATAGGATTTCAGAGTTGGCTTATGAGTTAATGCAGTTAGAAAGTTTATCGCTTGATGTAGAAAAAAATGAAGAAGAAATAAAAAGAAGATTTACAGAAATGACAATTAAAAATTTAGATGTCATTGATGAGGTTTTTGAAATCAAAATTCTTATGGATATTAATTGAATTATCGCCCACATTTTTGGGCGATCTTTTTTGTTTTATTTTTTCATTTTTCGTTAGAAAAATAGTAAGGGAGTTAAGAGGGAATTTTCCCTCTTACAAGCAAGCGTAGCGAGCGAGTGTAAAGAAATGCGCCAGCATTTTGTATACACTTGCACTGCTTGACAGATTTCTTATCGCTAAAAATTTATAGAATAAGAACCGTGTGATTATTCATAAATTAGTGAGAAGAAATTAGGTTATTGGTTCAAACAGATAGTGAAAGTAGCTAGTTGGTTTGAATGCATTTAGTGAGTTGAGAATGACGGAAGTAGTCAGCTTGAAATCATGAATTGTGAGCGAAAATATTTGAGCGATTGCACTGAATAATTTTTGAGGAACTTTTATGCCGAGAAAACTTTTGATGTGGAGGAGACCCCCCAGGTACACTAAGAGCCGTTTTCGGCGAGGTGGTAGCGACAGCTATCAACTCGACGGAATACGAGGTCTTGGGGGTCTGGGGGAGCGTCAGCGTGTCAGAGGCTCCATGTCAAAAGGA